>NZ_UHCT01000002.1 GCF_900458435.1 Staphylococcus carnosus
AAAGAATATCGAGATATTTATATTGGTCAATATGTAGGATCTGTGGCATTGATTGTCATAAGTTTATTCTTTGCCTTTGTCTTAAATTATGTTCCTGAAAAATGGATATTAGGATTATTAGGGTTAATACCGATTTATTTAGGAATTAAAGTGGCTATTTATGGTGATAGTGACGGAGAAGAGAGAGCTAAAAAAGAATTGAATGAAAAAGGGTTGTCTAAATTAGTTGGTACAATTGCAATTGTTACGATAGCAAGTTGTGGTGCTGATAATATCGGTGTATTTGTTCCCTATTTTGTAACATTAAGTGTTACTAATTTATTAATTACTTTGTTTGTCTTTTTAATTTTAATTTTCTTCTTGGTATTTACTGCACATAAATTAGCTAATATTCCAGGAGTTGGAGAAATTGTTGAGAGATTTGGTCGTTGGATTATGGCTGTTATTTATATAGCTTTAGGTTTATTTATTATTATAGAAAATGACACTATTCAAACAATTTTAGGATTTATATTTTAATTTAGGGTGTGATTTCATATGAGTTATGAAAATGCTTGTGATGTGATCTGTGTACATGAGGATAAAGTTAACAATGCTTTAAGTTTTTTAGAAGATGATAAATCTAAGAAATTACTTAACATTTTAGAAAAAATTTGTGATGAGAAGAAATTGAAAATTATATTATCTTTGATTAAAGAAGATGAGTTGTGTGTTTGTGATATTTCTTTGATATTGAAAATGAGTGTTGCTTCAACTTCACATCATTTAAGACTTTTATATAAAAATGATGTACTTGATTTTTATAAAAAGGGAAAGATGGCATATTATTTTATTAAAGACGATGAAATAAGAGAATTTTTCTCTAAAAATCAGGAGGGTTTTTGAAACGAGTGAAACGAGTTTCTTCTTGTCTTGATAATAAGGGTAACTATTGCCGGCGAGGCTAGTTACCCTTAAAGTGTTGATATGACTGCTTTCAAACACAAAAAAAGTTGCTTTTCCGTACCTATTAATGTATCGTTTTAAATGACTAGTAAAAAACATACATAGAAAGGGGAAAAAGCAACTTTTTTATTATCATAGTTTGTGAAAACTAAGTTGTTTTTATGTGTTATAACATGGAAAAGTATACTGAGAAAAAACAAAGAAATCAAGTATTTCAGAAATTTATTAAACGTCATATTGGAGAGAATCAAATGGATTTAGTTGAAGATTGTAATACATTTCTGTCTTTTGTAGCTGATAAAACTTTAGAAAAACAGAAATTATATAAAGCTAATTCTTGTAAAAATCGATTTTGTCCTGTCTGTGCTTGGAGAAAAGCCAGAAAAGATGCGTTGGGTTTATCCTTGATGATGCAATATATTAAGCAGCAAGAGAAAAAAGAGTTTATCTTTTTAACTTTAACTACACCTAACGTAATGAGTGATGAATTAGAAAATGAAATAAAACGTTACAATAATTCTTTTAGAAAACTTATAAAAAGAAAAAAAGTAGATAGTGTTATAAAGGGATATGTTCGTAAGTTAGAGATTACATATAATAAAAAAAGAGATGATTATAACCCTCATTTTCACGTGTTAATTGCAGTAAATAAATCGTATTTCACAGATAAAAGATATTATATTAGTCAACAAGAATGGTTAGATTTATGGCGTGATGTAACAGGTATTTCAGAAATCACACAAGTTCAAGTTCAAAAAATAAGACAAAATAATAATAAAGAGTTATATGAAATGGCTAAGTATTCTGGTAAAGATAGTGATTATTTAATAAATCAAAAAGTATTTGATGTATTCTATAAATCACTTAAAGGTAAACAGGTATTAGTTTATTCAGGATTATTTAAACAGGCTAAAAAGAAATTAAAAAATGGGGATTTAGATTACTTAAAAGAAATTGATCCAACCGAATATATCTATCAAATTTTTTATATTTGGAAACAAAAAGAGTATTTAGCTAGTGAACTATATGACTTAACAGAACAAGAAAAAAGAGAAATTAATCACAAAATGATAGACGAAATCGAGGAAGAACAATAACAAAATATAAGTGCTAACAGCTGACCTCCCGATAACACCATGTAGTTATTGGGAGGTCAGCTGTTGAATTATGCACGAGTATTTTAAAAGTTATTGTGATGACGACGCTAAACGATTATCAAAAGTATAATGTTAAAATGCTTTATTATACTAACGTTATATAAACATTATGCTTTCGTTATACAAATTTTAACCCTGTTAGGAACTATAAAAAATCATGAAAATTTTAATTTGCATGTAACTGGGCAGTGTCTTAAAAATCGACACTGGAGTTGCTCAAATTTTTGTTTTTGAAAATAGCATATATTTATTTGGCTCATATTTGCGTTTTAAAAGCGTATATAAGTTTTTGGATATAAAACTATATGATTTACGCCTAATTCTTCAAAATACCCTTTAAAATTCAAAATAAGAGCATAAAAAAATGAAAGCTACCCCAGATAAAGTGAGGTAGCTTTTTCTTTCATACGGTCTATTTATTTTTCTTTCGACGCCGTATCGTCGATGTAATTCAAAAAAGTTATGGGCTATAAATCTACATCACTTTTTCAAGAATGTAGTAGCAATATTCAAGACAAATTAATTTTTATAACTGCTCGGAATATCTCAAGCCGTTTCTTTAATTTTGAAATAAAAAAATCGACGAAGGTCGATTATGGTTTTTGCACGCGTTCTTTTAGAACGCATAAGTGCGCCCTTACGGGATTTAACTAGATTATAACGACGAATTTTAGACCTGTAAAGTAATAACAATCGGGTCTACCAGGTAGATAAAGTGTACAAAGTAGACCCGAAAAATTTATTTATTTTGAAGATTTTTCGTAGATATAATTTGCTAATAAACTTGCCAGAATTGAATAAAGAAAAATGGTTAAACTCATAATAATCACTCCATTTAATTTTATCTTTTACTAAATGGAGCTTGATTTTGAGCTCCATAATTTGTTTTAACAAGTTTTAAATTTTGTATACAGGCGTTTTATTTAGGAGTATAAAACTTATTATAGGGAGTTGATATTTTGGGAAGTAATAATGAAGTTGATACAAAAGAAAATGTTTCTTTTGGTTTTGGTTTAGGTGTCGTTTTTATTGTGGCTAGCATTTTAACTTTTTATTTTTATCCGGGTTTAATAACAAGAATGATTTGTGCTCTTTTTGTTTTTATAGGATTTTTTGGGATTGGAAATGAGTTTGAAAAGATTGAGTTGCGTACTCCTTATAAAGTATCTTTAGGTTTTTCTTGTCTAATTTTAGCGTTTTGGGGTGGTGAATATTTTTCTTGGATTTTTATAATATTCATTTCATTTTCTAGTGGAATTTTCTTTTCTGCTTTAGCTGAATATTTAATAATACGTGGTAAAAGTAAAAAAAAGACTGATAAAGGTGTTACTGAAATTGAAGGTGTTTTATCAATTATTGGATCTTTATGTTCTATTATTGGTTTTATTGTCGCTTTGTTAAATCTTTAATTTACTTTTAATAAGTTGTATATGTTTATACGAACATGCTTTTATGCCGAGAAAATTTATTGATGTTGAGAAGAACCCTTAACTAAACTTGAAGACGAATGTCGGCATAGCGTGAGCTATTAAGCCGACCATTCGACAAGTTTTGGGATTGTTAAGGGTTCCGAGGCTCAACGTCAATAAAGCAATTGGAATAAAGCAACTATGATTATTTAAAAAAATAAGCTATAATACATTCAAAAATATTTTTGAATGAGGTGTAATTATGATTCAGACTATTGTAACTGCTGCTATTCTTTATATTGCGACAGCATTAGACTTATTAGTGATTTTATTAATGTTCTTTGCTAGAGCAAAGACTAGGAAAGAATATCGAGATATTTATATTGGTCAATATGTAGGATCTGTGGCATTGATTGTCATAAGTTTATTCTTTGCCTTTGTCTTAAATTATGTTCCTGAAAAATGGATATTAGGATTATTAGGGTTAATACCGATTTATTTAGGAATTAAAGTGGCTATTTATGGTGATAGTGACGGAGAAGAGAGAGCTAAAAAAGAATTGAATGAAAAAGGGTTGTCTAAATTAGTTGGTACAATTGCAATTGTTACGATAGCAAGTTGTGGTGCTGATAATATCGGTGTATTTGTTCCCTATTTTGTAACATTAAGTGTTACTAATTTATTAATTACTTTGTTTGTCTTTTTAATTTTAATTTTCTTCTTGGTATTTACTGCACATAAATTAGCTAATATTCCAGGAGTTGGAGAAATTGTTGAGAGATTTGGTCGTTGGATTATGGCTGTTATTTATATAGCTTTAGGTTTATTTATTATTATAGAAAATGACACTATTCAAACAATTTTAGGATTTATATTTTAATTTAGGGTGTGATTTCATATGAGTTATGAAAATGCTTGTGATGTGATCTGTGTACATGAGGATAAAGTTAACAATGCTTTAAGTTTTTTAGAAGATGATAAATCTAAGAAATTACTTAACATTTTAGAAAAAATTTGTGATGAGAAGAAATTGAAAATTATATTATCTTTGATTAAAGAAGATGAGTTGTGTGTTTGTGATATTTCTTTGATATTGAAAATGAGTGTTGCTTCAACTTCACATCATTTAAGACTTTTATATAAAAATGATGTACTTGATTTTTATAAAAAGGGAAAGATGGCATATTATTTTATTAAAGACGATGAAATAAGAGAATTTTTCTCTAAAAATCAGGAGGGTTTTTGAAACGAGTGAAACGAGTTTCTTCTTGTCTTGATAATAAGGGTAACTATTGCCGGCGAGGCTAGTTACCCTTAAAGTGTTGATATGACTGCTTTCAAACACAAAAAAAGTTGCTTTTCCGTACCTATTAATGTATCGTTTTAAATGACTAGTAAAAAACATACATAGAAAGGGGAAAAAGCAACTTTTTTATTATCATAGTTTGTGAAAACTAAGTTGTTTTTATGTGTTATAACATGGAAAAGTATACTGAGAAAAAACAAAGAAATCAAGTATTTCAGAAATTTATTAAACGTCATATTGGAGAGAATCAAATGGATTTAGTTGAAGATTGTAATACATTTCTGTCTTTTGTAGCTGATA
This sequence comes from Staphylococcus carnosus, assembly GCF_900458435.1. Lineage (NCBI taxonomy): Bacteria > Bacillati > Bacillota > Bacilli > Caryophanales > Staphylococcaceae > Staphylococcus > Staphylococcus carnosus. The sequence goes on from NZ_UHCT01000002.1 coordinate 5,118, forward strand.
AAACTTTAGAAAAACAGAAATTATATAAAGCTAATTCTTGTAAAAATCGATTTTGTCCTGTCTGTGCTTGGAGAAAAGCCAGAAAAGATGCGTTGGGTTTATCCTTGATGATGCAATATATTAAGCAGCAAGAGAAAAAAGAGTTTATCTTTTTAACTTTAACTACACCTAACGTAATGAGTGATGAATTAGAAAATGAAATAAAACGTTACAATAATTCTTTTAGAAAACTTATAAAAAGAAAAAAAGTAGATAGTGTTATAAAGGGATATGTTCGTAAGTTAGAGATTACATATAATAAAAAAAGAGATGATTATAACCCTCATTTTTCAC